>NZ_BBVA01000001.1:0-1812 GCF_001652995.1 Micromonospora sp. NBRC 110037 | reverse complement strand
TGTGTCGGTCCAGGTCACGGTCACGGCGCCGAGGTCGGTGCCGAGTTGCACGCCCATGACGGCGTGGTGCCAGTCGCCATAGTCCCATGGCGCGCGTTTCGGGCCGAAGTTGTGCACGTCCCAGTAGTCGACCGACGTTAGGCGCCGCCCCCGCAGGTCGCGCAACGCGCCCGCGAAACGGCCGCGCAGACCATCGGCCCCGCGCACCTTTCCCACCGACCGATCATCGCTGGTCATACCTGTGACCGCATCGTCTTTAGTTCGATCCTGTATCGCTACGCTGGCCGCTCATGCTGCAAAGCGCTTGTCACCCAAGTGCCGTCGGCGCCGTTCGTCGGCGTCCGGATGTGCCGAAAGCAGTGCAGCCGCACCTAAGCCACCACACGGGCTTATTCCTGCTGTAACTCTTCGGGGGTCGAGGCTTCCACGCTTTCGATGGTCGATTCTTCCTTTGCGGGCGCCTCCTTCGGCTCTTTGCCGAAAAGAAATTTATGAACGCTGAAGGCAGGATCATGGTCGCCTGCGATCAGTCGCCTCTCCCAGGCGAGGAGATCCTCATTCCCAGGAAATTCTTCGACAGCGTTAGACGCGAAACGTACAGCCTCGGCGTGCCGTCCCACCGCCTCCAACTGATCAGCGGCTTCGAGCTGAAGCAGGGCATCGACGGCTGCGGGCAGAGGGGCTTCCTTGCCCTTGATTCGAGCAGTTCGTCGCGTCATTGCGAGCTCAGCCCACTCGTCTGCGCTCCAAGCGGGACGCCTGCGATTCGACAGCAGACCGAGCGTGAAGGCAGTCGGAGAGGGGGCCTCCAAGCATTCCTGATGGGAGTCGAGGAAGGCTGCGGCGCTAGGACTGCGCTCCTTAGGTTCTACCCATTCGTGCCAAAGCGCGTAAATGGCGACCATGGCTGTCTTTGAGTCACCGTCGGGTAAATTCGGAGCGAGATTCTCAATCTTGCCGATGACCTGCGACAGGTCAATGCCTTCGCGGGTATCGCCTGAGATGTGGGCAACAAGTGCTTCGACAACACCATTAAACCAGTTTTCTGCGGTCTTGCTATCGAAACCGTCCGCCTGCCAGACCCAATACTGTGGGGCGAGTTGCGCACGGATTATCCCAGGAAGCGCGTTGCGGTAGTCCCAAGGCTCGGGCGCTACCTTAGGCGCATCGGCGACGAACTGGCGCACAACATGCCGGACCAACCGCCAAAGGCCAGCGAGGGTTAATATGCGGCTAAAATTGGGCTCGAAGACGGTTTCGGCTCCGTCGGTGAATACCCAAGCTTCGTCGCCCAGGTCCTCAAGAACATGGCTCCTCTTGGATCTAATGTCATATGCGACACCGAGTAGCCGCTCAAGGTCTGCGGACCGTGGCGGGTGCCCCTGGCCGACCGCCTCGCCGCGGTAGTATGCCGACGAAACCCGCGCCAGGGTCGACGATACGAACCGGCGTTTAAGGCCGACGCGGTCAGCTTCTAGGACCGCAACTCGCATCCTATCGGCAAATGACTCTTCTTGACCTTTTAGCGCAGCGTCGATTATCTTTCGCTTTCTGCCCTCGTAACGGTCCCAACTGGCCGGGTTCGTAAGGTGTTCGTCTCCGAGGGACTCCAGTGCGGCGACGAGGTCAGTATATGCGCCCGTAGAGTCATCAATGGCGCGCCGGGTCGCGTCTACCGTATTGCGTATGACCCGCATAACGCGGGCGAAATCTTCGCGACCAAGGGCGATCAACTCGTCCATAAATCGCTTCACTTCGTTCAAATCCGAGGGCTGGATAACCTGCCGCGGGTCGAACAGGCCTGGAAACAAA